>NZ_JAGIXF010000190.1:0-3536 GCF_021483755.1 Burkholderia sp. WTPI3
TGCCTATACGCTCGCGTTCGCGGTGCTGATGCTGTCGGGCGGCGCACTCGGCGATCGCTTCGGCGCGCGCCGGATATACGTCGCCGGCCTCGTGCTGTTCGCACTCGCGTCGCTCGCCTGCGGCGGCGCCGTCGCGCCCGCGCTGCTGATCGCGGCCCGCGCGCTGCAGGGCGTCGGCGCCGCGGCGATGCTGCCGAATTCGCTCGCGCTGCTCAACGACGCATGCCGGCACGATCCGCGCCTGCGTGCACGCGCCGTCGGCTGGTGGACGGCTGCGGGCTCGATCTCGATCGCGGCAGGCCCGGTCGTCGGCGGCCTGCTGATCGCGGCGTGGGGCTGGCGCGGCATCTTTCTCGTGAACCTGCCGCTGTGCGCGGCAGGGCTTGCAGCCGCGTTCGCATGGGTGCCCGCATGCCGCGCCGCGGCGGCACCGGAAGGACCGGTGCGTTCCGTGCGAGCGCTCGACCTGCGCGGCCAGTTCATCGCGATCGCGATGCTGACCGCGCTGACGGGGGCCGTGATCGAATGGCGGCCGCTCGGCTTCATGCACCCGATCGTCGGCGGCGGCTTCGCGCTCGCGGCGCTGGCCGCGCTCGCGTTCGTCGCGGTCGAGTCGCGCACGGCGACGCCGATGCTGCCGCTGTCGCTGTTCCGCCGCCGCACGTTCAGCGCGGCCGTGCTGTTCGGGATCTGCGTGAACCTCACGTATTACGGTACGGTGTTCGTGCTCGCGCTGTACCTGCAGCGCGTGCGCGGCGAATCGGCGCTGCAGGCGGGGCTCGCGTTCCTGCCGCTGACGGGCGGTTTCCTGTTGGCGAACCTGGCGAGCGGCCGCGTGGTCGCCCGTCACGGCCCGCGCGCGCCGATGCTCGCCGGCGCGCTCGTCGCCGCCATCGGCTACGGATCGCTGCATTTCATCGATGCGTCGACGCCGCTGCCGCTGCTGCTGGTGCCATTCCTGCTGATTCCGACCGGTATGGGATTCGCGGTGCCGGCGATGACGACGGCCGTGCTCGCATCGGTCGAACATGACCGCGCGGGCATCGCGTCGGCGGTGCTGAACACCGCGCGTCAGGCCGGCGGTGCGATGGGCGTGGCCGCGTTCGGCGCGCTCGCGGGTGGCGGCAGCGCGTGGCAGGCCGTGGGCGGCCTGCATATCGAAACCGCCGTGTCGGTCGTGCTGCTGATCGCGGCCGCGCTGATCGCGACGCTGGTACGGCCGGATGCGCATCGCGGTGCGGCTGGTGCGCGCCAGGCGGTATCGGCGGCCGATTGAGCGGAACGATCACGCGTCGCCGGGATCGCCCTGGATCAGGTGGCGCCACGGAAAGACGTTGCGCCCGAAGTGGCTGACATACCCGCCCCGGCCGGCCTGGATCACCATGAATTGCAGTCGCGGATGCAGCGCCTGCAGCGTTTCCAGCTCGTCGAGGTTCAGGCAGGTATTTCGCAGGTACAGCGTATGCAGCCGCCGGCCAGCCTTGCTCTTCAGCAATCGCTCGTAGGACTCGAATGTCGTCACCGCGCCCGCGACGCGCTTGCCTCGCCACGTCGCGTGCAATTCCGTCGACTCCGAGAAGTCGAGCGTACCGAGCGACGACAGGTTGTCGCTGTCGGCGAAACGATCGATGAACTGTTGCGTGTCGTATCCTCCGCCGATACGCAACCGGCTGAGGTGGCCGAGCGCCACCTCGAAGAAGCGCTCGTCAGGTGCATTGGGCACCGTCAGTTCGGTGAGAAACGGTGCTTTCGCAGCGAAGCGGGCGATCTCGCCGCCCTCCTGCATGATCAAGTCGCGGCGAACGATCATCGACGCATTGTGATCGGCCGGCCCGGTCGGCCTGACATACAGCGAACGGAGCATCGGAAAGCGCGCATCCGAATCGAGCAGCACGCCGAAATCCCATTCACGCGTACCGTTCGCCCCTTCGTCCGGGCCGCTGAATGCCAGATCGGCCACGACATCGGCGACCTGTCGTTCCGCAAGGCACCGCAGCGTCCATTCGAACGGACCGTCCCACGCTTCGCCGAAATACCTGACATGCAGCCCCGCCCGCAGCGGCGCGACGGCGACATGGTTGAGCGGGGTCTGCCACAGCGGTGCCGCCGGGTCCGCATGGTCGACGCCGTTCTCGGCTCCCTCGCGCTCGTCGCGCGCGTGGATGCGGCGTTGCAGGTCAACCAGACGCCGATAACCGGCGCAATCCAGCGGATGAGACATGGCGATGCGCCTCCCGTCAACGATGATCGCAGCAGTCTATCCGACGGCACGATCGTCGCGCATGGCACTCATTCCCGCGTCGCAGCCGCCTGGTCACCGACCTTGCGCACCATCGTCTCCGCCGCCTTCACCGGCCGGCCGTCGTCGTGCCGCAGCGCGAGCTTGCGGATCGCGCGGCCCGTCTTGCGGTCCACCAGCACCGAATGCGGCTCGCCGCGCGCGAACAGGTTCGCCTCGCCCCACTGGCGCAGCATCACGATGATCGGGAACAGCCCCTCGCCCTTCTTCGTCAGCGCGTACTCCTGATACGCGCTGCCATCCGACGCGGGCACCACGTCGAATACGCCGGCATCCACCAGCATCCGCAACCGGTCCGACAGGATGTTGCTCGCGACGCCGAGGCTCGTGCGGAAATCGCCGAACCGGCGCACGCCGTCGAACGCATCGCGCACGATCAGCAACGCCCAGCGATCGCCGACGATATCGGTCGCCCGCGCCACCGGGCACGGCGAATCCGCAAGACTTTTCTGCCTGGCCATGTTCCTCTCCGCTGTTGCACCGGCCGCCTTCGCAGGCGCCGGCCGTCATGCACGGGCCCGTCGCCCGCCGCTTCACAGGTTGCATTTTAAAACTACTTTCCCTACACTCACACTAGTTTCAAATTGCAACTAGATAGTGCGAGGAAGAACCATGGAATCGTCCTGCCATTCAGGCCCCGTCGCAGTGAACGCGACATCGTGCACGGATCGTCCGGCCGACGACGCATGCGCATCGACGGCGCTGGTCGCGCTGCTCGCCGTCTGCTGCGCGGCGAGCGTCGCCAACGTGTACTACGCGCAACCGCTGCTGGATTCGATCGCGCACGACTTCGGCGTATCGCAGGCGGCAGTCGGCGGCGTCATCACTGCGACGCAGCTCGGCTGCGCACTCGCGCTGCTGTTCGTCGTGCCGCTCGGCGATCTGCTGAACCGCAAGCGCCTGATCGCCGTTCAGCTGTTGCTGCTGACGGCAGCGTGCATCGGCGTGGCCGCATCGTCGACCCGCGTCGCACTGCTCGCGGGAATGGTGGCGGTCGGCCTGCTCGGCACCGCGATGACGCAAGGACTGATCGCCTGCTCGGCCGCACTGGCCGGCGCCGGCGAGCGCGGACGCGTGGTGGGCGCCGCGCAGGGCGGCGTCGTGATCGGCTTGCTGGCCGCGCGTTCATTGGCGGGTGTCGTCACCGACGTCGCCGGATGGCGCGCGGTCTATCTCGTGTCGGGCGCGCTCGCGATCGCGATGCCCGTCGCCCTGTCGCGGCTGTTGCCCGATGCCG
>NZ_JAGIXF010000191.1:0-3445 GCF_021483755.1 Burkholderia sp. WTPI3
TTCGAACGAAGCGTTGTTCGAGTCTTTGTCATTGGCGATTGAGCCAGTCAGAGTGATACGTCTTACGTATCGGCTGTCGTTCTTTAACAATCTGGAAGAAGTAAGTAATTTGGATAGCGGAAGCGTCTTGAGATGGACGTGGAAGTTATCCGGGTTGTGATTGTATCGATGTATCTCAAGATGATTCGAACTCTATGTTTGACTCAATTGGAATACGGCACAACGCGAGAACTCAACCTGTAACGACTGTCGATGAGACAGACTCGTTATAGGGTCAAGCGAACAAGTGCATGTGGTGGATGCCTTGGCGATCACAGGCGATGAAGGACGCGGTAGCCTGCGAAAAGCTACGGGGAGCTGGCAAACGAGCTTTGATCCGTAGATGTCCGAATGGGGAAACCCACTCCTTTTGGAGTATCCATGGCTGAATACATAGGCCATGCGAAGCGAACGCGGTGAACTGAAACATCTAAGTAACCGCAGGAAAAGAAATCAACCGAGATTCCCAAAGTAGTGGCGAGCGAAATGGGATGAGCCTTGCACTCTTTATTTGTATTGTTAGCCGAACGCTCTGGAAAGTGCGGCCATAGCAGGTGATAGCCCTGTAGGCGAAAACAGTATGAAAGAACTAGGTGTGCGACAAGTAGGGCGGGACACGTGAAATCCTGTCTGAAGATGGGGGGACCATCCTCCAAGGCTAAATACTCGTGATCGACCGATAGTGAACCAGTACCGTGAGGGAAAGGCGAAAAGAACCCCGGGAGGGGAGTGAAATAGATCCTGAAACCGCATGCATACAAACAGTCGGAGCCTCGCAAGGGGTGACGGCGTACCTTTTGTATAATGGGTCAGCGACTTACGTTCAGTAGCAAGCTTAACCGTATAGGGCAGGCGTAGCGAAAGCGAGTCCGAATAGGGCGTTCAGTTGCTGGGCGTAGACCCGAAACCAAGTGATCTATCCATGGCCAGGATGAAGGTGCGGTAACACGTACTGGAGGTCCGAACCCACTAACGTTGAAAAGTTAGGGGATGAGCTGTGGATAGGGGTGAAAGGCTAAACAAACTTGGAAATAGCTGGTTCTCTCCGAAAACTATTTAGGTAGTGCCTCGTGTCTCACCTTCGGGGGTAGAGCACTGTCATGGTTGGGGGGTCTATTGCAGATTACCCCGCCATAGCAAACTCCGAATACCGAAGAGTGCAATCACGGGAGACAGACATCGGGTGCTAACGTCCGGTGTCAAGAGGGAAACAACCCAGACCGCCAGCTAAGGTCCCCAAATATAGCTAAGTGGGAAACGAAGTGGGAAGGCTAAAACAGTCAGGAGGTTGGCTTAGAAGCAGCCACCCTTTAAAGAAAGCGTAATAGCTCACTGATCGAGTCGTCCTGCGCGGAAGATGTAACGGGGCTAAGCTATATACCGAAGCTGCGGATGCGAGCTTTGCTCGCATGGTAGGAGAGCGTTCCGTAAGCCTGCGAAGGTGCGTTGAAAAGCGTGCTGGAGGTATCGGAAGTGCGAATGCTGACATGAGTAGCGATAAAGGGGGTGAAAGGCCCCCTCGCCGTAAGCCCAAGGTTTCCTACGCAACGTTCATCGGCGTAGGGTGAGTCGGCCCCTAAGGCGAGGCAGAAATGCGTAGCTGATGGGAAGCAGGTCAATATTCCTGCACCATTGTTAGATGCGATGGGGGGACGGATCGCGGAAGGTTGTCCGGGTGTTGGAAGTCCCGGTCGCTGCATTGGAGAAGGCGCTTAGGCAAATCCGGGCGCAGGATTCAAGGGTGTGGCGCGAGCTCCTTAGGGAGCGAAGCAATTGGAAGTGGTTCCAAGAAAAGCCTCTAAGCTTCAGTCTAACGATGACCGTACCGCAAACCGACACAGGTGGGCGAGATGAGTATTCTAAGGCGCTTGAGAGAACTCGGGAGAAGGAACTCGGCAAATTGGTACCGTAACTTCGGGATAAGGTACGCCCTTGTAGCTTGATGCGCCTGCGCGCAAAGGGTGAAGGGGTTGCAATAAACTGGTGGCTGCGACTGTTTAATAAAAACACAGCACTCTGCAAACACGAAAGTGGACGTATAGGGTGTGACGCCTGCCCGGTGCCGGAAGATTAAATGATGGGGTGCAAGCTCTTGATTGAAGTCCCGGTAAACGGCGGCCGTAACTATAACGGTCCTAAGGTAGCGAAATTCCTTGTCGGGTAAGTTCCGACCTGCACGAATGGCGTAACGATGGCCACACTGTCTCCTCCCGAGACTCAGCGAAGTTGAAGTGTTTGTGATGATGCAATCTACCCGCGGCTAGACGGAAAGACCCCATGAACCTTTACTGTAGCTTTGCATTGGACTTTGAACCGATCTGTGTAGGATAGGTGGGAGGCTATGAAACCGGAACGCTAGTTTCGGTGGAGCCGTCCTTGAAATACCACCCTGGTTTGTTTGAGGTTCTAACCTTGGCCCGTGATCCGGGTCGGGGACAGTGCATGGTAGGCAGTTTGACTGGGGCGGTCTCCTCCCAAAGCGTAACGGAGGAGTACGAAGGTACGCTAGGTACGGTCGGAAATCGTGCTGATAGTGCAATGGCATAAGCGTGCTTAACTGCGAGACCGACAAGTCGAGCAGGTGCGAAAGCAGGTCATAGTGATCCGGTGGTTCTGTATGGAAGGGCCATCGCTCAACGGATAAAAGGTACTCTGGGGATAACAGGCTGATACCGCCCAAGAGTTCATATCGACGGCGGTGTTTGGCACCTCGATGTCGGCTCATCTCATCCTGGGGCTGTAGCCGGTCCCAAGGGTATGGCTGTTCGCCATTTAAAGAGGTACGTGAGCTGGGTTTAAAACGTCGTGAGACAGTTTGGTCCCTATCTGCCGTGGGCGTTGGATATTTGAAGGGGGCTGCTCCTAGTACGAGAGGACCGGAGTGGACGAACCTCTGGTGTACCGGTTGTCACGCCAGTGGCATCGCCGGGTAGCTATGTTCGGAAGAGATAACCGCTGAAAGCATCTAAGCGGGAAACTCGCCTTAAGATGAGATATCCCTGGGGACTAGATCCCCTTGAAGGGTCGTTCGAGACCAGGACGTTGATAGGTCAGGTGTGTAAGCGCAGTAATGCGTTCAGCTAACTGATACTAATTGCCCGTAAGGCTTGATCCTATAACAAGTCTGCCTTGTAGATCGGCGCCGTGCGCAAGCACCGGCTGCGATCCAGCGCGACATGTTGGATTCTCGTGTGTGATACACACAACCTAAATTACTGCTTCTTCCCAGATTGGTTCTGTTGGCCGCGCCAGCAGAACAACCCTCTTTGCCTGATGACCATAGCGAGTCGGTCCCACCCCTTCCCATCCCGAACAGGACCGTGAAACGACTCTACGCCGATGATAGTGCGGATTCCCGTGTGAAAGTAGGTAATCGTCAGGCTCCCTAAGCCAGAAACCCCCGCCC
>NZ_JAGIXF010000192.1:0-3395 GCF_021483755.1 Burkholderia sp. WTPI3
CGCCGGAGATCGCGCAGCCGCTCGTACCGGATCTGACCGCGCCCGACACGTTCGGCTCGGTCGTGACTGCCTATTTCGCGGTCGAGACGCCGGCCGGCAGCCTGCTGCAGACGAGCGTCGTCAACGGCGTGGTCGACGCGGTGCGTACCGGTGGCGGCCCGCTCGCGGCGACGATCCGGGACGCGGGCCGCTGGCTCGACATGCCGCGCGACGTGCTCGTGCGGCGCATCTGGGAAGACGTCGCGCGCGTGAGCGGCGCGAACCCGGAAACCCTTCCCGCGTGGCAGCTCGTCGTCGAGCCGCGCGCGGGTTTCGCGGCGGTGCCGTCGCAGGAAATGAAACGCCCGGCCGTGCGAACGCGCTGGGCCAATCTCGTGCTGGCGGGCGACTGGATTGCCACCGGCCTGCCCGCCACGATCGAGGGCGCGATCCGCTCCGGCCAGTTGGCCGCGGACGTGCTCCAGACACAGTAAGCAACAGAGGGACCGATGAACGATCTCACCGATATGGCCAACCTGTCCGCCGGCACCACGCCGGCCGGCCTCGACGCGGCCGTCGCCAGCGCGACCGATGCGCTGCTGGCCGCGCAGAACGCGGACGGACACTGGGTTTACGAACTCGAGGCCGATTCGACGATTCCCGCCGAATACGTGCTGCTCGTCCACTATCTCGGCGAGACGCCGAACCTCGAGCTCGAACGGAAGATCGGCCGCTATCTGCGCCGCATCCAGCAGGCGGACGGCGGCTGGCCGCTGTTTACCGACGGCGCGCCGAACATCAGCGCGAGCGTGAAGGCGTATTTCGCGCTGAAGGTGATCGGCGACGACGAAAACGCCGAGCACATGCAGCGCGCGCGTCGTGCGATCCACGCGATGGGCGGCGCGGAGATGTCGAACGTGTTCACGCGCATCCAGCTCGCGCTGTACGGTGCGATCCCGTGGCGCGCGGTGCCGATGATGCCGGTCGAGATCATGCTGCTGCCGCAGTGGTTCCCGTTCCACCTGTCGAAGGTGTCGTACTGGGCGCGGACCGTGATCGTGCCGCTGCTGGTGCTGAACGCGAAGCGCCCGCTCGCGAAGAATCCGCGCGGCGTGCGCATCGACGAGCTGTTCATCGACCCGCCCGTCAACGCCGGGCTGCTGCCGCGCCAGGGCCACCAGAGCGCCGGCTGGTTCGCGTTCTTCCGCGTGGTCGACCATGCGCTGCGTGCGGTCGACGGGCTGTTCCCGAGCTACACGCGCGAGCGTGCGATCCGTCAGGCCGTGTCGTTCGTCGACGAGCGCCTGAACGGCGAGGACGGCCTCGGCGCGATCTATCCGGCGATGGCCAACGCGGTGATGATGTACGACGTGCTCGGCTATGCGGAAGATCATCCGAATCGCGCGATCGCGCGCAAGTCGGTCGAGAAGCTGCTCGTCGTGCACGAGGACGAAGCGTACTGCCAGCCGTGCCTGTCGCCGGTGTGGGACACGTCGCTCGCCGCGCATGCGCTGCTCGAAACCGGCGACGCGCGCGCCGAGGACGCCGCGATGCGCGGCCTCGACTGGCTGCGCCCGCTGCAGATCCTCGACGTGCGCGGCGACTGGATCTCGCGCCGCCCGAACGTGCGGCCGGGCGGCTGGGCGTTCCAGTACGCGAATGCGCACTATCCGGATGTCGACGACACGGCCGTGGTCGTGATGGCGATGGACCGCGCGCAGAAGCTCCGGCACACGGACACGTATCGCGAATCGATGGCGCGCGCGCGCGAATGGGTCGTCGGCATGCAGAGCAGCGACGGCGGCTGGGGCGCGTTCGAACCGGAAAACACGCAGTACTACCTGAACAACATCCCGTTCTCGGATCACGGCGCGCTGCTCGATCCGCCGACCGCCGACGTGTCGGGCCGCTGCCTGTCGATGCTGTCGCAGCTCGGCGAGACACCGTTGAACAGCGATCCGGCCCGCCGCGCGCTCGACTACATGCTGAAGGAGCAGGAGCCGGACGGCAGCTGGTACGGCCGCTGGGGGATGAACTACGTGTACGGCACATGGACGGCCCTGTGCTCGCTGAACGCGGCCGGCCTGACGCCGGACGATCCGCGCATGAAGCGCGGCGCGCAGTGGCTGCTGTCGATCCAGAACAAGGACGGCGGCTGGGGCGAGGACGGCGACAGCTACAAGCTGAACTACCGCGGCTTCGAGCAGGCGCCGAGCACCGCGTCGCAGACGGCCTGGGCGCTGCTCGGCCTGATGGCGGCCGGCGAGGTGAACAACCCGGCCGTTGCACGCGGCATCGACTACCTGATCGCCCGGCAGAACGACGAAGGTCTGTGGGACGAGACGCGCTTCACGGCGACCGGCTTCCCGCGCGTGTTCTACCTGCGCTATCACGGCTATCGCAAGTTCTTCCCGCTGTGGGCGCTCGCGCGCTATCGCAACCTGAAGCGCGCGAACGCGACGCGCGTGACGGTCGGGATCTGACGCGTGGCCGCGACGCAGCACAACGGCACGTTGCCCGTCATCGCCGTCACGGGGATGGCGTTCGAGGCGCGCATCGCGCGCGGCCACGGCGTCGAGGCGGTGTTCGCCGCGCGGGCCGACCGGCTCGAGCGCGCGCTGGCCGAAGCGACCGCACGCGGTTGCGCGGGCATCGTCAGCTTCGGCACGGCGGGCGGGCTCGCGCCCGATCTGGCGCCCGGTGCGCTCGTGATCGCGGACGCGGTCGACGGGCCGTTCGGCCGCGTGCAGACGGACACGGGCTGGAGCGCGCGGCTCGTCGCGGCGCTGCACGACACGCCGGTGTGGGCGCGCGTCACGCGCGGCACGATGGCGGCTGTCGGCGCGCCGGTGATCAGCGAGCAGGAAAAGACGTCGCTGCATCACTTGAAGGGCGCGCTCGCCGTCGACATGGAGTCGCACATCGCGGCCGCGTTCGCTGCGGCGCGCGGCGTGCCGTTCGCGGTGTGCCGAGCGATCGTCGACCCGGCGTGGCGCACGCTGCCGCGCGCGGCAACGGCCGGCCTGCGCGACGACGGCAGCACGGCCATCCTGCCGATCCTGCGCGAACTGCTGAAGCAGCCGTCGCAGCTCGGTCCGCTGCTGCAGGTCGCCAGCGACGCGCGTGCGGCACGCACGACGCTGATCCAGGCCCGGCACGCGTTCGAGCGTGCGGGCGCATTGCGGATCGTCTGAGCGGCGTTCGCCGCGCCTCCCCTTCCCCTTTCTTTTTCGAGCACGCAACAAAAGCGCGCTGCATGATGCACCGCTTCGGGTCCTGCTCGCGAGCGCAGTGCCGCGTTACTGCGCGACAGGACTGCTCGCGGGCAGCGTCGGCATTGCCGGCGCGATCGGCGCGCCGTTGGCCGCCGGCGCCGTCCTCGCCCCGCCCGGCGCAGCCGACACCGCCACGGCCCG
>NZ_JAGIXF010000193.1:0-3378 GCF_021483755.1 Burkholderia sp. WTPI3
AATGTGCGCGCCGATCTCGGAACCCTTCTCGAGCACGCACACGCCGATCTCGGTGCCTTTCTCGGCGGCCAGCTGCTTGAGCCGGATCGCCGCAGACAGCCCGGCGGGGCCGCCGCCGACGATCACGACGTCGTATTCCATCGATTCGCGCGGGCCGTACTGCGCGAGCAAGTCCTGTGTGGTCAAAATCCTGTCTCCTCCTGCGCCCCGACCGTTACGGTCAGAACTGGTCTTCCGTCAACGCGAGCACGCTCTCGTTGCCCTTCGCGCCGACGATCGACGCTTCGAGGCCGACTGCCTGCACGAGCACGTGTTCCGCATAGCATTGCGCGATCGCGATCTTCGCATCGAAGAACGCCGTGTCGCTCGCGCGGTTCGCGTGCGCCGCCAGCAGCGCGCGCGCCATCTGCCATCCGCACAGCACGACGCCCGCGAGCTTCAGGTACGGCACGCTGCCCGCGAACACCGCGTTCGGGTCCTGCTTCGCGTTCGCCAGCACGTAATCCACCACCGACGACAGCGACCGCGCGCCCTTCTCGAGCTGCGCCTTCATCGACGCAGCCGCCGCGCCGTCCAGCTTGGCGAGCGCCGCGACAGTCTCGCCGATTTCGGCGATCAGCGCCTTGGCGACCGCGCCGCCGTCGCGCAGCGTCTTGCGGCCGACGAGGTCGTTCGCCTGGATCGCGGTCGTGCCTTCGTAGATCGCGAGGATCCGCGCATCGCGGTAGTACTGCGCCGCGCCGGTTTCCTCGATGAAGCCCATCCCGCCGTGCACCTGCACGCCCAGGCTCGCCACGTCGTTCACCATCTCGGTGCTCCAGCCCTTCACGACCGGCACCAGATATTCGTAGATTGCCTGATGACGTGCCCGCGTCGCCTCGTCCGAATGGCGGTGGGCAATGTCGCTGTGCGCGGCGGCCACATAGGCGAGCGAGCGCGCGCCTTCGGTCAGCGCGCGCATCGTGCCGAGCATCCGGCGTACGTCCGGGTGATGGATGATGGTCACGGACTGCCTGGCCGACCCGTCGACCGGGCGGCTCTGCACACGCTCCTTCGCGAATTCGGCAGCCTTCTGGTACGCGCGGTCGGCCACGCCGATGCCCTGCATCCCGACGCCGAAGCGCGCCGCGTTCATCATGATGAACATGTATTCGAGGCCGCGATTCTCTTCGCCGACCAGATAGCCGATCGCGCCGCCGTGGTCGCCGTATTGCAGCACCGCCGTCGGGCTCGCCTTGATCCCGAGCTTGTGCTCGATCGACACACAGTGCACGTCGTTGCGCGCGCCGAGCGAGCCGTCTTCGTTGACCATGAACTTCGGCACGATGAACAGCGAAATGCCCTTCACGCCCTCCGGCGCGTTCGGCGTGCGCGCCAGCACCAGGTGGACGATGTTGTCCGCCATGTCGTGCTCGCCCCACGTGATGAAGATCTTGGTGCCGAACACCTTGTACGTGCCGTCGCCCTGCGGCTCGGCGCGCGAACGCACCAGCGCGAGGTCCGAGCCGGCCTGCGGCTCGGTCAGGTTCATTGTGCCCGTCCATTCGCCGGAGATCAGCTTCGGCACGTAACGCTGCTTCTGTTCGTCGGTGCCGGCCGTCAGCAGCGCCTCGATCGCGCCGTCGGTCAGCAGCGGACACAGTGCGAACGACAGGTTCGACGCGTTCAGCATCTCGATGCACGGCGTCGCGATCAGCTTCGGCAGACCCTGGCCGTCGTATTCGGCCGGATGCTGCAGGCCTTGCCAGCCGCCTTCGACGAACTGGCGGAACGCGGCGCCGAAGCCGGGCGTCGCCGTCACGACGCCGTCCTTCCAGCTGCTCGGATTGCGGTCGCCTTCGACGTTCAGCGGCGCGAGCACCTCGCCGCAGAATTTCGCGGACTCGTCGAGCACGGCCTGCGCCGTGTCGTAACCGGCTTCCTCGAAGCCCGGCAGCTGCGCAACGGTGTCGATGCCCGCGAGTTCCTTCAGCACGAACAGCATGTCCTTGACGGGGGCGTTATAGCTCATGGTCGATGTTCCAATCAGGCAGTGAAAGGGGGGCGCCAATGAGCCCGCTACGGCAAAACCGGCCAGCTCCAGGCGACGTCGGGACCCATCGTAATGCCGCGCCGGCGGATTCCCATTGTCATATCCGGCCCACATGGTGACAAAACCGGCCACCCGATGCGCGGGCGGCAGCGCCGAGGGTCGGCCCGATGCGGGTTCTGCCGGTGCCGGTTGCGTGGAAAATGGTACGCGCAAACGGCGCGCAGGCGTATCCGGCGGCGGGGCGAAGCAGCGGTCCGCTCGCGCTCGACGAAGGTCGGCGACGGGAAGCCGGTTATGGGAACCGGATCGGCGGCGGCATCCATAACGCGCCGGGCGGGCTGCACCCGATGCGCTCCGGCGATGCGGCGTTCCTCGCGACAGGGTGTCTGCTGAACCGGGCCGGCGGTCGGCCCGAGCCGCCGTCGGCACGTGCGGCGGCATCGACGAAGGGATGCCGTCCATGGGATCCCGCAAAGGGAGCCGTTTATGGGAGAGAACGCGGATCGGACGACCGCGCTACGCGCGCCGCCGGTAAGTCCCCGGCGTACTGCCCGTCCAGTGACGGAATGCCCGATGAAACGCGCTCGGATCGTCGAAGCCGATATCGGCGCCGATCGCCGCGATCGTGTCGAGCGTGTCGGTGAGCCGCTGGATCGCGATGTCGCGCCGCAATTCGTCCTTGAGCGCCTGGAACGTCGTGCCTTCGGCGGCCAGGTGCCGGCTCAGCGTGCGCACCGAACAATGCAGATGCTCGGCCGCCTGGTCGATCACCGGCAGGTCGGGCAGCGCCGCCGACAGGTATTGCCTGACGCGATGGCACACGAGCTGTTCGCTGAACGATTCGAAGATCCAGTCGCCCGGCGCACGCGCGAGGAACTTGCGCAGGTTGCGCTTGCTCTGCCGGATCGGCGCCTCGAGGTAATCCGCGCTGAAGCGCATCAGCGTGCGCTCGCGGTCGAACTGTACGGAGCCGGAGAAGAAATACAGGTGCTCGACCGCATGACGCGGCCGCGGACACGCGAACTCGATCTGCAGCAACGGGATCTTCTGCCCGATCAGCCAGGAGCACACGCCGTGCACGAGCTTGAGCATCAGTTCCTGGCCGAGCGCGCCTATCGGGCCCATCGCCGGGTTCGGCCGCAGCAGCACCTGTGCGACGAGGCCGTCGCGCTTCGATTCGACGAAGAAGTCGTCGAGCAGGATATGGAAGAACTGGCCGAAACGATGCAGCGCCGTTTCGAGGTTGCGCGCGTCGAGCAGGCTCAGGCACAGGTACTTCAGCGTGCCGCCGCGCAGCGGGCGCGAGAAGATGCCGGGCATCTCGTCGTCGAGGTCGATCGCGAGCG
>NZ_JAGIXF010000194.1:0-2925 GCF_021483755.1 Burkholderia sp. WTPI3
CGGCCGTGGCTGCATGGGGCCTGGCCGGCGTGCCGTGGTTCGCGCGTGTCTGCAGCTGCGCCTGCACGGCGGGGGCCGCGGCGGGCGCGGCGGCGTCGCCATTGTCGGCGGTGCCCGCATCGTCGGCGGACTTGTCGTCGTCATCGCCGGGATGCCTGGTGCCGGTGGCCGGCGTCGACGACGCGTGTTTCGTCGCGGTATCCGGCTTGCTGCCGTTCGCCGTGTCGTGCCGCGTGACGACGCTGTGCTTCAGCGTCTGCGCGAACGGCGCGGCGGCCGGCGCGATCGCGGCATCGTTGCCGGCGGACGAACCCGCGCCGCGGACGGCGCCGAGTGCGGCGCTCGCGGTGTCGATCAGCGCGCCGAGCAGGGGAAGGGGAGGCATGGCGATTCTCTCGTTCGAAGGCGATGGACGGTTATGCCGATCGGGCCGCGTCGGCCCGCATGCGCAGCATCTTCGCGGCGTGCTCGTCGGCGTCGCGTTGCTCGCGCTTCGCCTCGCGCTGCGTTTCCTGCGCGACGCCGCGCGCCTGCAGGATTTCGTATGAGCCGACGGTGCGCTTCTTCTGTTGCCAGTTCGGGCGCGCTTCGTCGATGCGCGCTTCGGCGGCGGCCAGCACGTTGCGCTGCTGCGTGATCGCCGTGTCGAGCGTATCGATGAACGCCTGGAAATTGCGCCAGTTGCCGGCCGGCATGCCGTGCTGCGCGGACTGCGCGAAGTTCGCGTGGTATTCGTCGCGATAGCGCAGCAGCGCGTCGAGCTGCTCGGCGGCCGAGGCGCGCTCGCGCTGCGCGGTGCCGAGCTGCTTCGCGGCCGTGTCGAGGTCTTCCTGCGCACGGTCGAGCAGCAATTGAAGGGGAAAGCCGTGTGCCATCGGGGTCAGCCTCCGTATACGTCGAACAGCGCATCGAGCGCGGTGAGGCTGGACGCGAACGGCGCGCATTCGCGAAAGCCCTGCTGCAGGAACGATTCGATGCGCGGATAGAGCGCGATCGCGCGGTCGAGCTGTGCGTCGCGGCCGGGCGCGTACGCGCCGACCGCGATCAGGTCGCGATTGCGCTGGTAGCGCGACAGCATCTGCTTGAACTGCCGCACGCGGTCGAGATGCTTTTCGTCGATCAGCGCGGTCATCGCGCGGCTGATCGACGCCTCGATGTCGATCGCCGGATAGTGGCCGGCCTCTGCAAGCGCGCGCGACAGCACGATGTGGCCGTCGAGAATGGCGCGCGCCGAATCGGCGATCGGGTCCTGCTGGTCGTCGCCTTCGGTCAGCACCGTGTAGAACGCGGTGATCGAGCCGCCGCCTTCGGGGCCGTTGCCGGTGCGTTCGACGAGTGCGGGCAGCTTCGCGAACACCGACGGCGGATAACCCTTGGTCGCGGGCGGCTCGCCGATCGCGAGCGCGATCTCGCGCTGCGCCATCGCGTAGCGCGTGAGCGAATCCATCAGCAGCAGCACGTGCTTGCCCTGGTCGCGGAAATACTCGGCGAGCGACGTGGCATACGCCGCGCCCTGCATCCGCAGCAGCGGCGACACGTCGGCCGGCGCCGCGACGACGACCGAGCGCGCAAGTCCGTCCTCGCCGAGGATCTGTTCGATGAATTCCTTCACTTCGCGGCCGCGTTCGCCGATCAGCCCGATCACGATTACTTCCGCGCTCGTGTAGCGCGCCATCGTGCCGAGCAGTACCGACTTGCCGACGCCGGAGCCCGCGAACAACCCCATCCGCTGCCCGCGGCCAACGGTGAGCAGCGCGTTGATCGCGCGCACGCCGACGTCGAGTACGTGGTGGATCGGCTCGCGATCGAGCGGGTTGATCGACGGCGCCGACAGCGGTGCGTCGGCGTTCGAGCCGAGCGGGCCGAGGCCGTCGAGCGGGCGGCCCGATGCGTCGACGACGCGCCCGAGCATCTTCCAGCCGACCGGCAGCCGCTTGGCGCCCGCGAGCGGGTCGGTGACGGGCGCGTTCTCGAGCGGCCACACGCGCGCGCCGGGCAAGACGCCCGCGACGTCGGTGGTCGGCATCAGGAACAGGCGGTCGCCGGAGAAGCCGACGACTTCCGCTTCCGCGTGCGGCAGCGTGCTGCCTGGGGGCAATTCGATCGTGCATTCGGCGCCGACCGACAGGCGCAGCCCGATCGCCTCCAGCACGAGGCCGGCTGCACGCGTGAGGCGCCCGCACGGGCGCAGCGGCAGCGCGCGCTGACTACGCTCGGCGAGCCCGTTCAGGTGCGAGCGCCACTGTGCGAGATGCGGATTGTGCGGTGCGCGTGGCGCGTCGTCGGGCGTGCTGCCCGCGTGCGGCTTCGCATGGCGGGCGGGGTCGTGCGCGCCGTCGGGGCCGAACGACGCGAGCGCGAGTTCGCGCTCCAGCGGCGTCATGCCGTCGTGCGCGAACGACTCGGGCACACGCGTCACCACGCGCCCACCTTGCCGATTGCGGCGGCGACGCGCTGCCAGCGCGTGGGCAGCGTCGCGTCGACTTCGCCGGTGGCCGCATGCGCGCGGCAGCCGCCGCGCTCGATCGACGCATCGGTACGCACGCTCCAGCCGAGCGTATCGAGATCGTCCTGCAGATAGGCTTCGACGACGGGCAGGTCGGCCGGGTTTACCGCGAGATGCGGCGCGCCGGACAGTGCCGGCTCGGCGGCGAGCACGTCGCGCACGGCCGCGACGAGTGCGGCGGGGTCATGCTTCACGTGCTGGCGCACGACTTGCTGCGCGATGTCGAGTGCGAGCTGCGCGAGGTCGGCCGCGAGATCGTGCCCGGCGTTCGACACGGCTTCGCGAAACGACGCGGCGAGGGCCGCGAGCTGCGCCGCCTGTTCGCGCGCTTCGGCCTGGCCGGCCTCGAAACCCTGCGCGTGGCCCTGCTCGAAACCGGCCTGGTAGCCGCGTGCCTGGCCTTCGACGGGACCGGTCGC
>NZ_JAGIXF010000195.1:0-2924 GCF_021483755.1 Burkholderia sp. WTPI3
TCAGGCCGCCGCGAACGCCGCCTTCATGTCGGCCACCCGACGCCGCTCGCGCGCGATCATCGCCTGGTTCACGACGATCACGCCGATCGTCACGGCCGTGATGAACAGCGTCGCCAGCGCGTTCATCTCCGGGTTCAGCCCGAGCCGCACCCGCGAGAACACCACCAGCGGCAGCGTCGTCGACCCCGGCCCGGAGAGAAACGCCGACAGCACCAGATCGTCGATCGACAGCGTGAACGACAGCAGCCACCCCGACAGCAGCGCCTGCGAGATCAGCGGCAGCGTCACCACGAAGAACACCTTCAGCGGCGTCGCGCCCAGATCCAGCGCCGCCTCTTCCAGCGACTTGTTCATCTCCTTCACGCGCGACTGCACGATGATCGCCACGTACGACACGCACAGCATCACGTGACCGATCCAGATCGTCACCATCCCGCGGCCCTTCGGCCAGCCGAACATCTGCTCCAGCGCGACGAACAGCAGCAGCAGCGAGATCCCCTGGATCACCTCCGGAATCACCAGCGGCGCGTTGATCATCCCCGTGTACAGCGTGAAGCCCTTGAAGCGGCCGAAGCGCGCGAGCACAAAGCCCGCCCACGTGCCGATCACCACCGACGCGCTCGCCGTCAGCAGGCCGATCTTCAGCGACAGCCAGGCCGCGGTCAGCAGCTCGTCGTCTTCCAGAAGCGCCGCGTACCACTTCAGCGAGAAGCCCGACCACACCGTCACCAGCTTCGACTCGTTGAACGAGTACACGACCAGGCTGATGATCGGGATGTACAGAAACAGGAAGCCGAAGGCGAGAACGCCCGTCGACAGCGGTTTGCTCGGCTTGATCATTTCGCTTCCTCCAGTTCCTTGACCTGGTAGTACTGGAACAGCGCCATCGGCACCAGCAGCAGCATCACCATCGCGACCGTCACCGCGGACGCCATCGGCCAGTCCATGTTGTTGAAGAACTCGTCCCACATCACGCGGCCGATCATCAGCGTGTCGGCGCCGCCGAGCAGTTCCGGGATCACGTACTCGCCGACCGCCGGGATGAACACCAGCAGGCTGCCGGCGATGATCCCGTTCTTCGACAGCGGCAGCGTGATGCGCGTGAACGCGACCCACGGCTTCGCGCCCAGGTCGTACGCGGCCTCGAGCAGCGTGAGGTCCATCTTCACGAGGTGCGCGTACAGCGGCATCACCATGAACGGCAGGTACGAATAGACCATCCCGATGTAGACGCCCGCGTCGCTGTGATACAGCCGCAGCGGCGTGTGGATGATGCCGAGCGCGATCAGCGTGTGGTTCAGCAGGCCGTCGTCCTTCAGGATCCCGATCCAGGCGTACACGCGGATCAGGAACGACGTCCAGAACGGCAGCATCACGGCCATCATCAGCACGTTGCGCCGTGCCGGTTCCGAGCGTGCGATGTAGTACGCCATCGGATAGCCGATCAGCAAACAGAGCAGCGTCGACACGGCGGCCATCTTCAGCGAACTGAGGTAGGTCGCGATGTACAGGTCGTCCTGCAGCAGGAACGCGTAGTGCCCCAGTTGCAGCGCGAAGTGCACGACGCCGTCCTTGAACTCGACGAGCGACGTGTACGGCGGAATCCCCATCACCTGGTCGGCGAAGCTGATCTTGAACACCAGCACGAACGGCAACGCGAAGAAGAGCGTGAGCCACAGGAACGGCACGCCGATCGCGACGCTGCGCCCCGACGGCAGGAAGCGCGACAGCAGCGCGAAGCGGCCCGCGCGAGCGCGGCCCGGGCCGGTGCTTGCGGCGCCGGTCGGCACCGGCGCGGACGGCGTGGAAGCGGAAGTTCTCATCATGTCGTCCTCATTGCGTCAGCACGACGCCGCTGGCCGGCGACCACGACACGAACACGTCGTCGTTCCACGAAGGCGCGCTGTCGTTCAGCAGGTGCGAGCTCGACAGGTTCGACACGACCGTCTTGCCGCTCGGCAGGCGCACGTGATACAGCGAGTAGCTGCCCATGTAGGCGATGTCGGTCACCACACCGCGCGCCCAGTTGTGATGCGAGCCCGGCTTGTCGCGCGACACCTGCACGCGCTCGGGCCGCACCGAGATGCCGACCGGCATGCCGAGCGGGCCCGTCACGCCGTGGCTTACGTACATGCGCGCTTCGAGATCATCGCTCTCGACGAAGATGTGGTCGGGCTCGTCCTCCACCACGCGGCCTTCGAACAGGTTCGTCGAGCCGATGAATTCGGCCGAGAAGCGGCTGTTCGGGTATTCGTACACTTCGCCGGGCGTGCCGATCTGCACGATCCTGCCTTCGCTCATCACCGCGAGGCGGCTGGCCATCGTCATCGCCTCTTCCTGATCGTGCGTGACCATCACGCAGGTCACGTCGACCTTCTCGATGATGTTCACCAGTTCGAGCTGGGTCTTCTGGCGGATCTTCTTGTCGAGCGCGGACATCGGCTCGTCGAGCAGCAGCAGCTTCGGGCGCTTGACCAGCGAGCGCGCGAGCGCGACGCGCTGCTGCTGGCCGCCGGACAGCTGATGCGGCTTGCGCTTCGCGTACTTGCTCATCTGCACGAGCGCGAGCGCATCGGCCACGCGCTCCTTGATCTCGTGCTTGGGCGTGCCTTCCTGCTTCAGCCCGAACGCGACGTTCGACTCGACCGACATGTGCGGGAACAGCGCGTACGACTGGAACATCATGTTCACCGGGCGGCGGTACGGCGGCAGCGACGCGAGATCCTCGCCGTCGACGAAGATCTTGCCGGAGGTGGCCGTCTCGAGCCCGGCCAGCATGCGCAGCAGCGTCGACTTGCCGCAGCCGGAGCTGCCGAGCAGCGCGAACAGCTCGTTCTTCGCGATCGTCAGGTTCACGTTGTCGACGGCCGTGCTGTCGCCGAATTTCTTCACGACGTTTTCGATGCGCACGAAGGCGTCGTTCG
>NZ_JAGIXF010000196.1:0-2866 GCF_021483755.1 Burkholderia sp. WTPI3
CCATTTCGCGTGCGTGGTCGGCGTAGTTGCGGCCGACACAGAACACGCGGCGCACCGGAAAGCGCGCGGACGACTGTTCGACTTCGACGGAAGGACGCTCGGAAGCGTCGATGACGTATGCGGACATCGGATGGCCTCGTTCGATGGATAGACGGATGCCGACGCCCGCGCAACGCGGCACGGGCCGGCATGCATGAAACGATACCCGACGCATGCGCTCCCGGATGCGACGCAACTGCGTTTTAACCGGACAAAACTACGCGTCGCCGGCCGCGGGTATGTCGTCGGCGTCGGGTAGCGCGGCGTTCGCGTCCCGGTACGCCTTCGGCGACACGCCGACCCGCGCGCGAAAGCGCCGGGCGAAATACCCTTCGTCGCGGAAGCCGACCGAGCGCGCGATGTCCGCGATGCGCCGGCTCGTATGCGCGAGCAACGATTGTGCGAGCGCGATCCGGCGCTCGGTCACGAGATCGGTGAAGGTGCTGCCGGTTTCCTTGCGCACCAGATGCGCGAGGTAGTTCGGCGACAGGAACGCGGCCTCGGCGGTCGCGGCGAGCGTCAGGTCCTCGCGGGTCAGGTTCGCGCGCACATGGCGCAGCACGCGCGCAAGCGCGTCGCGCCGGCCGGCCCGTTGCGCGCCGCGCTGCGCGAGCTTGTCGAGCGCGCCCGCGTACTGCGTGCAGACGAGCCCGATCAGTTGCAGCAGGTAGCCGCGCAGCAGCGTGGTCGAGCCGAACGTGCGCACACGGTCGGTGTCGAGCATGCACAGCGCGAGGCGGCGCGCCTCGTCGAACGCGTCGCCGGTCAGAATGAAATCGAGGTGCTCCTGGAAGCGGAACGGCGTCAGCTCGGGAAAGCGGTGCGCGGGCACGTCCTCGAGATCGAGCGGATCGACGTCGAGATCGGCGCGCAGGAACGCCTGGCTGAAGTTGATCACGATGAAATGCGCGCCTTCCGGATGCGGAATCAGGTGCTCGCGGTGCGGTAGCACGAACGCGAGCGCGCCGCGCGGAAACGGCCGCGTGACGCCGCCGATCCGCTGCTCGGTGTCGCCGCCGAGGTTGAACTGGATCTGGAAATACGCGTGCCGGTGCGGCTCGGTGATCGCCTGGCGCGAGGTCTGGTCGCGGATGTAGAAATCGAGCCGGTCGCTGCGTTCGGGCATCCCGTACAGGCGCGGCGGGGCGGTGGAGGGCATGAAGGATTCTGCTGTTCGTGGCGCGGTTGAGCCGCGATGGTACAGCGAAATCGGTCTGCCCCGGACGTCGGCCGAAATCGGAGGCCGGAAGCGGGCCGCGTTGCGGAGCCGGCGGGCGGGTGAGCAGGGGACGGGGCCGGGACGCCGAATCGTGCCGGCGGCCCCGAGCGCCGTTACTGCGCGGTGTAACCGCCGTCGACCATCAGCGACGAGCCGTTGATGAACGACGCCTCGTCGCTCGCGAGGAACAGCACGGCGTTCGCGACTTCCTCGGCTTTCCCGAGACGCCCCATCGGATGCAGTGCCGCCAGCGCCTGCTTCTGCGCGTCCGGCACGTTTTTCAGCAGCGGCGTGTCGATGTAGCCGGGGCATACGGCGTTCACGCGGATGTTGTGCTGGCCGTAGTCGATCGCGAGCGTCTGCGTCAGCAGCTTCACGCCGCCTTTCGCGGCGGCATAGGCCGTCACGCCTGATTTTCCGACGTGGCTGTGGATCGAGCCGCAATTGACGATCACGCCGCCGCCTTGCGCGTGCATGTGCTGGATCGCGTATTTGTCGCAGAGATACACGCCGGTCAGATTGATGTCGATCGTCTTCCGCCATGCGGATTCGTCGAGTTGCTCGATCCGCGCGTCGTCGGCGATGCCGGCATTGGCGAACATGATGTCGACCCGGCCGTAAATCCGCACGGTTCGCGCGATCAGGTTCTGAACGGCTTCGCTGTCCGTGACATCGGTCTCGATATAGACCGCTCGTCCGCCGTTCTCGATGACGTCGTCGGCGAGCTGCGCGCCCTTGTCGGTCAGATCGGCGATGACCACGCTCGCACCTTCGCGGGCAAATGCTCGGACCGTGGCCTCGCCGATGCCGCTTGCCCCGCCGGTGACGATCGCCACCTTGTTTTCGAAACGCATTGCTGGACTCCTCGAGCGCGTGCTCGCCATTCGTTCGGACGGAAATCAGGCTAGCACAGCGGATTCGGCGAGGCGTCGGCGGACGCGCGTTTCGAGTCGAAAACCCGCATTACCTTGAGATGAATCGTGTTTTGCGGATTCCGGTTCGGGCGGCAATCACGGAAACGGCGCGCGGAAACAGCGGCGTTCGTGGCGGCCGCTCCCGTCCCGGCTACCGGTCGATCAGCGGCGCGACGCGCCGGCGCAGCTCGGGCACGACCTCGGCGTCGAACCACGGATGGTGCTTGAACCACGCCTGGTTGCGCGGCGACGGATGCGGCAGCGGCAATACGTCGGGGCCGTAGTCGCGCCAGGCCTGCACGGTGTCGGTCAGCGTGACCTTGCGCGTGTCGCGCAGGAAATTCCGCTGCGCGTACTGGCCGATCAGCAGCGTGAGCCGGATCGACGGCAGTTCGGCGAGCAGCCGGCCGATCCACAGCTGCGCGCATTCGGGGCGCGGCGGGTTGTCGCCGCTCGCGCCGCGGCCCGGGTAGCAGAAGCCCATCGGCACGATCGCGAAACGCGTCTCGTCGTAGAACGCGCCGGCATCGACGCCGAGCCAGTCGCGCAGCCGCTTGCCGCTCGCGTCGTCCCACGGGATGCCGCTCGCATGGACGCGTGCGCCGGGCGCCTGCCCGACGATCAGGATGCGCGCGTCGCGATGGGCGCGCACCACGGGGCGCGGGCCGAGCGGCAAGTGGGCTTCGCACGCGCG
>NZ_JAGIXF010000197.1:0-2825 GCF_021483755.1 Burkholderia sp. WTPI3
ACGAGCGTGTCGCCGGTCGCCACGCGGCCCGCGAATGCGGTGCCCGTCACGACGGTCCCCTGCCCGGCGAGCGTGAACACGCGATCGACCGCGAGCCGGAACAGGCCGTCGTCGCGGCGCGCGCGCCACGCGAGCGCCGCATCGGCGAGGTGTCGCTTCAACGCGGCGACGCCAGGATCGTCCACGCGCGTCGCGCAGGTTTCGAAGATCGGTGCGCCATCGAGCGTCGAGCCGTGCAGCCACGCCGCGATCTCGTCGCGCACGGCCGACAGGCGTGCGGCATCGACGCGATCGCACTTCGTCAGTGCGACCACACCGTGCGTGACGCCGAGCAGTTGCAGAATCGCGAGATGCTCGCGCGTTTGCGGCATCACACCGTCGTCGGCAGCGATCACGAGCAGCGCGAAGTCGATTCCGCTCGCGCCGGCCGCCATCGTATGAATCAGCTTCTCGTGGCCCGGCACGTCGATCAGGCCCAGCACGTCGCCGTTCTCGAGCGGCGCATACGCATAGCCGAGCTCGATCGAGATACCGCGCGCCTTCTCTTCCTTCAACCGGTCGGTGTCGACACCCGTCAGCGCCCGCACGAGCGTCGTCTTGCCGTGGTCGATATGTCCTGCGGTACCGACGATCATGCAACCGGTCCCGCGATCAGCGCGCATTGCGCGACGAATGCCGCTTCGTCCGCGGCCTCGAGACAGCGCAAATCGAGCCGCAGTGCGTTGTCGGCGACGCGGCCGATCACCGGGTGCGGCCATTCGCGCAACCGCTTCTCGAGCTGCGCGAGTGCGCGGCCGCTGCGCTTGCCGTCCGGCGTGCGCACGACGAGCCCGGCGCTAGGCAACTGGTCGACCGGCAGCGCGCCGCTGCCGATCTGGCTGAACATCGGTTCGATGCGCACGTCGAAACCGCTGCCGAGCGCGGCCTGCAATACCGGGCGCACGCGCTCGGCTGCTTCGGCGATGTCGTGCTGCGGCCGCGTCAGCAGCCGCAGCGTCGTGAGCCGTTCGCGCAGGAATTCCGGCGCCTGATAGAGCCGCAGCACGGGTTCGAGCGCGGCGAGCGTCAGCTTGCCGACGCGCAGCGCGCGCTTGAGCGGATGTTTCTTGATTTTCGCGACGAGCGCGCGATCGCCGGCGATCAGGCCGGCCTGCGGACCGCCGAGCAGCTTGTCGCCGCTGAACGTGACGAGGTTCGCGCCGGCCGCAACGGTTTCCTGCACGGTCGTCTCGTGCGGCAAGCCCCATTGCGACAGGTCGGCGAGCGTGCCGCTGCCGAGGTCGACCGCCACCGGCAGCCCGTGCTCGCGCGCGAGCGGCGCGAGTTCGGCGAGCGTCACCTCCTTCGTGAAGCCGCTGATCGCATAGTTGCTGCAGTGCACCTTCATCAGCAGCGCCGTACGCGGGCCGATCGCGTCCGCATAGTCGCGCAGATGCGTGCGGTTGGTCGTGCCGACCTCGTGCAGCTTCGCACCCGCGCGGCTCATGATGTCGGGAATGCGGAATGCGCCGCCGATCTCGACGAGTTCGCCGCGCGACACGATCACTTCGCGTTTCTGCGCAAGCGCGGACAGGGTCAGAAACACTGCCGCCGCATTGTTGTTGACGACGGTTGCTGCTTCCGCGCCCGTCAGTTCGCACAGCAGATCGTCGATCAGGTCGTCGCGGTCGCCGCGGCGGCCGGTACCGAGATCGAATTCGAGGTTCACGGGTTGCGTGAGTGCGGCGACCACCGCGTTCACTGCATCGTCGGGCAGCAGCGCGCGCCCGAGATTGGTATGCAGCACGGTGCCGGTCAGGTTGAACACCGCGCGCACGGCGCCCGCGCTCTGCGCGGCCAGCGTGCGGGCGACGGCCGCCGCGATGTGCGGCTCGTCGAGCGGCTCGGCCGACGACGGATCATGCTGCGCGGCGGCACGCCAGCGCTCGAGTTCGGTGCGCACCGCGTTCAGCACGCGGGTGCGGCCGTAGTCGGCGAGCAACGGTTGCAGCGGCGCCGACGACAACACGCGCTCGACCGACGGCACGCGCGCGAGGACGGTATTCAGTTCATTCAAACCCGGTTCGGTCACGTGGTCGTGGCTCCATTTCGATGCGCGGCAGGCAAACGGGGGCCGGGGCTTGCGCGCCCGCCCCGGCTGGCCGCCGTCAGTCCGCTTCGCGCGACATGTCCGGCCACAGCAGCGGGTTCGGCGAACTGCGCTGGTAGCCCGCTTCGTTCATCAGCAGATCGAGCGTGAGGCTTGCGAGATCGTCCGCCAGCGGCTCGAACTCGTAGTCCTTTTCCTGGTAGCCGATCTTGCGATAGGTCTTGCACTCGTCGCACGACTCGGCCTTGACGGCTTCGCTGCCGCCCTCGATTCCGTGATAGGCGATGCCTTTCGTCGAGTCGCAGTGCGAACATTTCGTGCGCACCATATGCCACTCGGTCGTGCAGAGCCCGCACTGCAGGAAACGGTAGCCCTGGAACTGGCCGCCGACGCGCACGACGCTCGCGACCGGATGCGAGCCGCATACCGGGCACAGCCCCGGCTGGTCGAGATACGGAATATCGGCCGGTGCGACGCGGCTGGCGAGATCGGTCCACACAACCTGCAACGCGGCCATCAGGAACGGCGCGGTGGCCGGGTCGACTTCGGCGAAGCGCAGCGCGAGGATCGCGTCGGCCTGCGCGTCGAGTTCGGCTGGCGACATCAGGCGCAGCCGGTCGAGCAGCTTCGCGAGCGACGGATTGACGAGCCCGGCGCTTTCGACGCGGTCGAGCAGTTCATACAGCACGGCCCGCCACCGCGGGTCGCGCTCGCCGTCGAGCGCGGGCACGAGCGG
>NZ_JAGIXF010000198.1:0-2765 GCF_021483755.1 Burkholderia sp. WTPI3
ATCGCGATCACCGACACCAGCGAATGCGCGCTGCGCGCGACCGCGTCCTGGTCGAACTCGATCAGCAGGTCGCCCGCGTCGACACGCGCGCCGGCTTCGACGTGCGCCGTGAAGCCCTGCCCGTTCAGCTCGACCGTGTCGATGCCGATGTGCAGCAGCACTTCCGCGCCTTGCGGCGTCGTGATCGTCACAGAGTGGCCGGTGCGCGCGAGATGCGACACGACGCCGGCGCACGGCGCGACGAGCTTGCCCGCGAGCGGATCGATGCCGATGCCGTCGCCGAACATCCCGCCGGAGAACACCGGATCGGGCACGTCGGCCAGCGCAACGATCGGCCCCGTCAGCGGGGCAAGCAGAACGATCTGATCATGGGTGGAACTCTTCAACTGGGACTCCTCGGCGCGTCTCATCGGCTGTCTCGGCTATCAGTGCGTTTCGGTGACTTTGTTCAGGTGGCGCGGCGTGTCGGGATTGCGGCCGCGCGCGACGGCGAGATCCGCCGCCATTACGTAGAACGAAAGAATGGCGGCGATCGGGTCGAGCGCCGAATGGGCGGACTGCGCGAGCGGCAAGGTCGCGCCTGGCGTGCCGGCGGGCGCCGCGAGCAACACGGCCGCGCCGCGTGCGCGCATGTCCTGCGCGAGCTGCAGCAGCCCTGCCTGCTCGGGCCCCGGAGGTGCGAACACGAGCAGCGGATAGTCGCGGTCGATCAGCTCCATCGGGCCATGACGGACTTCGGCGCTCGAGAACGCCTCGGCCTGGATGCCCGAGGTTTCCTTCAGCTTAAGCGCGGCTTCCTGCGCGATCGCAAGGCCGAGGCCGCGGCCGATCACGATCATCCGTTCGATGCCCGCGAGCGCGGCGACGGCCGGCGACCAGTCGAGCTGGCCGGCTTGCGCGAGCACGTCGGGCAGGCCGCGCAGTGCGGTCATCAGCGCGGCGTCGCGCTGCCAGTACGCGACGATCTGCGCGGACGCCGACAGCATCGCGATATAGCTCTTGGTCGCGGCGACCGACAGTTCGGGACCGGCCAGCAACGGCAACGAGTGCTCGCACGCATCGGCGAGCGGCGACGGCAGCACGTTCACGGCGGCGACGGTACGCGCGCCGGCTTCGCGCAGCGCAGCCATCGTGTTGACGAGATCGGGGCTCTTGCCCGACTGGGAGAACGCGATCGCGAGCTGGTCCTGCACCTTCAGCGGCGCCTGCTGCAGCGTCGCGACCGACATCGGCAGCGACGCGACGGGCACGCCGAGGCGGCTCATCGTCAGGCTCGCGAAATAACTGGCGGCGTGATCCGAGCTGCCGCGCGCGACCGTCAGCGCGACGGCCGGCGGGTGATCGAGCAGTTGGCCGGCGAGCGCTTCGACGCGCGTGGTGTCGGCGAGTTGCGCGGCGACAACCTGGGCGGACTCGCGCGCTTCCTTAAGCATATTCGACAATCGATTCTCCTTCGACGTAGGTCGCGGTGAGGTTCAGGTCGCGATCGAACACCGCGAGGTCGGCCCATGCGCCGCGCTCGAGGCGGCCGCGATCGGCGATGCCGAGGTAGTCGGCCGCATAGCGCGACATCCGGTTCGACACGTCGGCGATCGGCAGGCCGATCGACACGAGGTTGCGCAGCGCCTGGTCCATCGTCAGCGTGCTGCCGGCGAGCGTGCCGTCGGCGAGCCGCACGCCGCCGAGGCACTTGGTCACGTGCTGGCTGCCGAGCCGGTATTCGCCGTCGGGCATGCCGGTGGCGGACGTGCTGTCGGTCACGACGTACAGGCGCGGGATCGCGCGCAGCGCCGCACGAATCGCGCCGGGGTGCACGTGCAGCAGATCGGGGATGATTTCCGCGTACTCGGCATGCGCGAGCGCGGCACCGACGAGGCCCGGGTTGCGGTGATGCAGCGGCGACATCGCGTTGAACAGGTGCGTGAAGCCGCACGCGCCGTGCTTGAGCGCGGCGACGGCGTCGTCGTAGGTCGCGAGCGAGTGGCCGAGCTGCACGCGCACGCCGCGCGCGGCCATCTCGCCGATGATCTCGATGTGTCCGGCGATTTCCGGTGCGAGCGTGACGACGCGGATCGGCGCGATCGACAGGTACTTCAACACTTCGTCGAGCACGGCCGACACGGCCGCGTCGGGCTGCGCGCCGAGCTTGCCGGGATTGATGTACGGCCCTTCGAGGTGCACGCCGAGCACGCGCGCGCCGCCCGGCGTACGGGTGCGCGCGACGGTGCCGAGGTTCGCGACGACTTCCATCAGTTCGTCGCGCGGCGCGGTCATCGTCGTCGCGAGCAGGCTCGTCGTGCCGAACTGCGCGTGCGTGCGCGCGATCGTCTCGATCGCGTCGCCGCCTTCCATCACGTCGGCGCCGCCGCCGCCGTGCACGTGCAGGTCGATGAAGCCGGGCAGGATGTACGGCGCGTCGTTCTTCGCCGGGTCGGCGGGCGCGCCGTCAAGCGTGGTGATGCGGCCGTTCTCGCTATCGATCGAACCGTGAATCCAGCCGTCGGGGGTAAGGATATTTCCAGTCAGCATGACGTTTCTCTTGATGATCTGGTGACGCGGACATCCGCGTCGCGATTTGCAAATCCGTTGCGTTTCTTGCGCGTGGCGCGCGGGCAGTCTCGCGCGTCAGCGTTTCAGTTCGGCGACGAAGTCGTAGTAATCGTCGCGGCAATACGTTTCGGTCACTTCGATCGCGCGCTGGTCGGCGCCATAGCCGATGCGCGTGATCACCAGCAGGGCCGAGCCCGGCTTCACCGCCATCCACT
>NZ_JAGIXF010000199.1:0-2640 GCF_021483755.1 Burkholderia sp. WTPI3
ACTACCTGTTCGAGCCGGAGTTCTGCAACCGGGCTGCAGGCTGGGAGAAAGGCATCGTCGAGAAGAACGTTCAGGACCGGCGACGTCAGATCTGGCACGAAGCAGCGCTACGGCGCTGGGAAACGCTGGAGATCCTGAACGAATGGGTCGCTGGTCAGTGTCGTGAGGCGTGGCACATGCGGCACCCGCAGTGGCCTGAGCTGACGGTCGAGGATGTGCTGCAGGACGAGCGTACCCGGCTGATGCCCAATCCACGGCCGTTTGACGGCTACATCGAGCAGACCCTGCGAGTCTCGTCGACCAGCCTGATTCACTTCCAGCGCAACCGCTACAGCGTGCCCACCGAGTACACGAACCAGCTGGTGAGCGTGCGCTGCTATCCGGCATATCTCAGCGTCGTCGCCAACGCCCAGGAGATCGCACGCCACGAACGCAGCTTCGAGCGGCACATGACCTTCTACGATTGGCGCCACTACGTCACGTTGGTCGAGCGCAAACCCGGCGCACTGCGCAACGGCGCGCCGTTCATCACGATGCCGCAGCCGCTGCAACTGCTGCAGCGGCATCTGCTGAAACACCCGGGCGGCGATCGCGTCATGACGCAGGTGCTCGCTGCGGTGCGCGAACACGGGCTCGATGCGGTGCTGCTCGCCGTACAGGCTGCGCTGGATTCAGGACGCCCCAGCGCAGAGCACGTCCTGAACGTGCTGAGCCGGCTGAAGGCGCCCGTCACGAATGGCAGCCTCGCCACGACGAAACTCCAGCTCAAGGAAGAGCCCGCGGCCGACGTGAGCCGTTACGAGACGCTGCGCGCCAACCCACCGGAGGATCGTCATGTCTAACGATATCGCGGCCCAGCTCAAGGGTCTTAAACTGCACGGCATGGCGAGCACGTGGCCGGAGCTGCTCGCGCAGTCGCGCCACACTGACTTCGAGCCGGAGCGCTTCATGAAGCAGCTGTTGATGGCTGAAACCGCCGAACGGCAGGTGCGCTCGATCGCCTATCAAATGACCGCTGCGCGCTTCCCGGCCCACCGCGACCTGAAGGGCTTCGACTTCGCGCAGGCACACGTCGACGAAGCGCTGGTGCACGAACTGAGCGAGCTGTCGTTCCTCGAAAGCGCGCACAACGTCGTGTTCATCGGTGGTCCGGGCACTGGCAAGACGCACCTCGCCTCAGCGATCGGAATCGAAGCCGTACAGCGCCACGGCAAGCGTGTGCGCTACTTCTCGACCGTCGAGCTGACCAACGCCCTGGAGCAGGAGAAGTCCATCGGCAAACAAGGCCAGATCGCCCACAAGCTGATGTACGTCGATCTGGTGATTCTCGATGAGCTGGGCTATCTGCCGTTCAGCCAGACCGGTGGTGCATTGCTGTTCCATCTGCTCTCAAAGCTTTACGAGCACACGAGCGTCGCGATCACGACCAATCTCAGCTTCGGCGAGTGGGCGAGCGTGTTCGGGGATGCAAAGATGACGACAGCGCTGCTGGACCGCGTCACCCATCACTGCCACATCGTTGAAACGGGCAATGAATCGTGGCGCTTCAGGACCAGTTCTGCCAAGGCGAAGACGACAAGAAAGAGAGCAGCAAAACCAGCGGGTAACGAAGAGTTATCCACACCGGAATAGATGTACTACGCTGTCTCGGGGTGGGTCAGATTTAGATGAAATCGGTGGGTTAAGACTCGGTGGAAATCAACAGCACGGGATGGCTGCTTCGCCAACCACAAGCGCATCTGGCGCCTGTACAGCAAGGCGGGGCTGAGCGTGCGCAAGGGAAAGGTGCGGGATGCATGGGCCTACGAAGCCGGTGTCACGCTGTCGTTCATTCGGCCTGGCAAGCCGGTGGAGAATGCCTATATCGAGAGCTTCGACGGGCGCTTCCGTGACGAATGCCTGAACGAGCAATGGTTCGTCTCAATGCGCCACGCCAAGCGGCTGATTGAGGAATGCTGTATCGAGTACAACACCGAGCGGCCTCATAGTTCACTCGGCTATCTGACGCCTGTGCAGTTCGCTCGGGCGCACGATGCAAAGCAGCAGCTTTTAACCTCGGACTCTAACTGCAGTTCGGACTAAAACCGGGGGCAGGTCAGGCGAGAAAGGCGTTCTTGAGCGGGATCGTGGAGGGCCTGAACAACAAGGCCAAAGTCACTATAAGATAAGAAAAGCATATGGATTTCGGGCATTCAGAGCCACGGAAATCGCGTTCTATCACGCGTTAGGCCGGTTGCCGGGGCCTTCACTCACCCACACTTTTTACTGACGAACCGAAAAATGAACGATCAACTGACCAATCACGATGACCATCATGCACGGCGAACGACCAAAAGCGTCGAAAAGCTGGAATGGAGCGATGCGCTGCTGCTCAGACATGGCCCTATGGACGATGAACATCGCGAGTTTGTTCAGGTCGTCACTGCATTACGCAACAGTACGGCACACACCGCTTTGGCTGTGCTCGATGCAGTGGAAAAACATTTGATTCGCCACTTCGATCTTGAACACATGTGGATGGAGAAAACGGGTTTTCCCGAGGTCTATTCCAAGTGCCATCGAGATCAACACGACGAAGTTCTGGGTGCAGTGTTTCAAGTGCATCAACTGGCGGCTGTCGGTCAGATCGGGCTGGGTGTG